>NZ_JBIOAL010000002.1:0-3561 GCF_044452285.1 Pedobacter sp. UC225_61 | reverse complement strand
CCATCAGATTGTGTTTGTTAGTCGCTTTTTTTTTTTTGGAATTTTTTTTTTGGAATTTTTTTTTTGCGCTAACAACCTCCTGCCGTTTTGCCCGTGCATATCGGTCACGAACAAATCTGATTACTAAACACAGTAGCCTGGATTTGTTCTATCAGTAATCGACCTTATTCCTAATTAAATAGAGCAAATCCCCTTATTGGGGGTAAGACATGAAGATGCCAGAAAAACATGACCTGTTGGCCGCCATTCTCGCGGCAAAGGAACAAGGCATCGGGGCAATCCTTGCGTTTGCAATGGCGTACCTTCGCGGCAGATATAATGGCGGTGCGTTTACAAAAACAGTAATCGACGCAACGATGTGCGCCATTATCGCCTAGTTCATTCGTGACCTTCTCGACTTCGCCGGACTAAGTAGCAATCTCGCTTATATAACGAGCGTGTTTATCGGCTACATCGGTACTGACTCGATTGGTTCGCTTATCAAACGCTTCGCTGCTAAAAAAGCCGGAGTAGAAGATGGTAGAAATCAATAATCAACGTAAGGCGTTCCTCGATATGCTGGCGTGGTCGGAGGGAACTGATAACGGACGTCAGAAAACCAGAAATCATGGTTATGACGTCATTGTAGGCGGAGAGCTATTTACTGATTACTCCGATCACCCTCGCAAACTTGTCACGCTAAACCCAAAACTCAAATCAACAGGCGCCGGACGCTACCAGCTTCTTTCCCGTTGGTGGGATGCCTACCGCAAGCAGCTTGGCCTGAAAGACTTCTCTCCGAAAAGTCAGGACGCTGTGGCATTGCAGCAGATTAAGGAGCGTGGCGCTTTACCTATGATTGATCGTGGTGATATCCGTCAGGCAATCGACCGTTGCAGCAATATCTGGGCTTCACTGCCGGGCGCTGGTTATGGTCAGTTCGAGCATAAGGCTGACAGCCTGATTGCAAAATTCAAAGAAGCGGGCGGAACGGTCAGAGAGATTGATGTATGAGCAGAGTCACCGCGATTATCTCCGCTCTGGTTATCTGCATCATCGTCTGCCTGTCATGGGCTGTTAATCATTACCGTGATAACGCCATTACCTACAAAGCCCAGCGCGACAAAAATGCCAGAGAACTGAAGCTGGCGAACGCGGCAATTACTGACATGCAGATGCGTCAGCGTGATGTTGCTGCGCTCGATGCAAAATACACGAAGGAGTTAGCTGATGCTAAAGCTGAAAATGATGCTCTGCGTGATGATGTTGCCGCTGGTCGTCGTCGGTTGCACATCAAAGCAGTCTGTCAGTCAGTGCGTGAAGCCACCACCGCCTCCGGCGTGGATAATGCAGCCTCCCCCCGACTGGCAGACACCGCTGAACGGGATTATTTCACCCTCAGAGAGAGGCTGATCACTATGCAAAAACAACTGGAAGGAACCCAGAAGTATATTAATGAGCAGTGCAGATAGAGTTGCCCATATCGATGGGCAACTCATGCAATTATTGTGAGCAATACACACGCGCTTCCAGCGGAGTATAAATGCCTAAAGTAATAAAACCGAGCAATCCATTTACGAATGTTTGCTGGGTTTCTGTTTTAACAACATTTTCTGCGCCGCCACAAATTTTGGCTGCATCGACAGTTTTCTTCTGCCCAATTCCAGAAACGAAGAAATGATGGGTGATGGTTTCCTTTGGTGCTACTGCTGCCGGTTTGTTTTGAACAGTAAACGTCTGTTGAGCACATCCTGTAATAAGCAGGGCCAGCGCAGTAGCGAGTAGCATTTTTTTCATGGTGTTATTCCCGATGCTTTTTGAAGTTCGCAGAATCGTATGTGTAGAAAATTAAACAAACCCTAAACAATGAGTTGAAATTTCATATTGTTAATATTTATTAATGTATGTCAGGTGCGATGAATCGTCATTGTATTCCCGGATTAACTATGTCCACAGCCCTGACGGGGAACTTCTCTGCGGGAGTGTCCGGGAATAATTAAAACGATGCACACAGGGTTTAGCGCGTACACGTATTGCATTATGCCAACGCCCCGGTGCTGACACGGAAGAAACCGGACGTTATGATTTAGCGTGGAAAGATTTGTGTAGTGTTCTGAATGCTCTCAGTAAATAGTAATGAATTATCAAAGGTATAGTAATATCTTTTATGTTCATGGATATTTGTAACCCATCGGAAAACTCCTGCTTTAGCAAGATTTTCCCTGTATTGCTGAAATGTGATTTCTCTTGATTTCAACCTATCATAGGACGTTTCTATAAGATGCGTGTTTCTTGAGAATTTAACATTTACAACCTTTTTAAGTCCTTTTATTAACACGGTGTTATCGTTTTCTAACACGATGTGAATATTATCTGTGGCTAGATAGTAAATATAATGTGAGACGTTGTGACGTTTTAGTTCAGAATAAAACAATTCACAGTCTAAATCTTTTCGCACTTGATCGAATATTTCTTTAAAAATGGCAACCTGAGCCATTGGTAAAACCTTCCATGTGATACGAGGGCGCGTAGTTTGCATTATCGTTTTTATCGTTTCAATCTGGTCTGACCTCCTTGTGTTTTGTTGATGATTTATGTCAAATATTAGGAATGTTTTCACTTAATAGTATTGGTTGCGTAACAAAGTGCGGTCCTGCTGGCATTCTGGAGGGAAATACAACCGACAGATGTATGTAAGGCCAACGTGCTCAAATCTTCATACAGAAAGATTTGAAGTAATATTTTAACCGCTAGATGAAGAGCAAGCGCATGGAGCGACAAAATGAATAAAGAACAATCTGCTGATGATCCCTCCGTGGATCTGATTCGTGTAAAAAATATGCTTAATAGCACCATTTCTATGAGTTACCCTGATGTTGTAATTGCATGTATAGAACATAAGGTGTCTCTGGAAGCATTCAGAGCAATTGAGGCAGCGTTGGTGAAGCACGATAATAATATGAAGGATTATTCCCTGGTGGTTGACTGATCACCATAACTGCTAATCATTCAAACTATTTAGTCTGTGACAGAGCCAACACGCAGTCTGTCACTGTCAGGAAAGTGGTAAAACTGCAACTCAATTACTGCAATGCCCTCGTAATTAAGTGAATTTACAATATCGTCCTGTTCGGAGGGAAGAACGCGGGATGTTCATTCTTCATCACTTTTAATTGATGTATATGCTCTCTTTTCTGACGTTAGTCTCCGACGGCAGGCTTCAATGACCCAGGCTGAGAAATTCCCGGACCCTTTTTGCTCAAGAGCGATGTTAATTTGTTCAATCATTTGGTTAGGAAAGCGGATGTTGCGGGTTGTTGTTCTGCGGGTTCTGTTCTTCGTTGACATGAGGTTGCCCCGTATTCAGTGTCGCTGATTTGTATTGTCTGAAGTTGTTTTTACGTTAAGTTGATGCAGATCAATTAATACGATACCTGCGTCATAATTGATTATTTGACGTGGTTTGATGGCCTCCACGCACGTTGTGATATGTAGATGATAATCATTATCACTTTACGGGTCCTTTCCGGTGAAAAAAAAGGTACCAAAAAAAACATCGTCGTGAGTAGTGAACCGTAAGCA